>NZ_JAAQWK010000057.1:0-665 GCF_012985445.1 Pseudomonas sp. WS 5532 | reverse complement strand
GGCTCGGCATGCCCGCAATCCGACAGTGATTTGGGGGGCCGCCGCGATGGGCCATCCTTGGCCCAGCGCGGCTAAACCGGCATCCCTGCCGGTTTACCCCCCAAATCCCTGTCAGATTCCGGCCATCGTGTTTGACGGGGCGATTTCAGATCAAGATCACGATCAAAAGCGCAGATCAAAAGACCGCTGACTTCGCCAGCGAAAAGGATGTAAGAGCCGGAGCAACAGCAAATCCATACTCGGTCTAATGTGGGAGCTGGCTTGCCTGCGATGGCATCAACTCGGTGTGCCTGATGTACCGAGGTGTCTGCATCGCAGGCAAGCCAGCTCCCACAGAAAAGCAGCTCTTCAGTGTATGCAAATCCGCAGCCGACCTCATATTCAAAACTGCATGCGCTCCCACATTCAGACCGAGTTGTATCAAGTAGATAGGCTTTGGCTTTGCACTTGATCTGGCTTTTGCTTCAACCACTCAGGTCGGCTTTCAGGCCGCCGTGCTCTGCTTTTGATCTTGCTTTTGATCTGAGGCGCCCCGTTAACCACGATGGCCGAACGCAGGCTTGAATCCGTGGGTAACCCAGCAGGACGCCGGGTTAGCCGCGCTGGGCCAAGGATGGCCCATCGCGGCGGCCCACGGATTCAAGCCGGAGTGAGGGCACACCGAG
>NZ_JAAQWK010000056.1:0-706 GCF_012985445.1 Pseudomonas sp. WS 5532 | reverse complement strand
TCGGTCGGGCCATGCGTATAACCAATCCATGACATTGGACGCACAGTATATCGTTACCATTAGATAAATGAATTAACCGCTCAGTCCACTAGTCCTGATTGCTCATTGCCAATCCGGTGTGTGGAAAGGATCCGGCGGCAAAGACCGCTGGGGTGGTTCGTTTTGGACTGCCTCCTGGGCGTCTGGTGGTTGCGCCGGCTCAAATCCATATACCGGCTCCTGCAGTTGCCCCGCTGGATACAACGCGAGCAGCTCGTTCGCCGTCGCAGTTGGCGGCTGCAATCCTTGCGCGGCCTACAGTTGTTATAGACCCGACTAAAATTACGCGTTCCACAAAGCACAAAGCCATAGGGCGGAACCCTATGGCTTTTTGCATTGGATCTGAAAAATCTGAAAGGCCTAAGGCTTACTGCAGGAGTAGCTTAGGCAGGGATTACAGCCGCCAATTTGAATACCACCAATGAGGTTTGGGACCAGGCCAGCGGGGCAGCTGTAGCCGCCGGTGATGCGGTTTCTGTATTGATTGGCGATGCCAGTCATAAAGCCGGTGCCGATACCATCGGTGTCTCCACCAAAAGATTTCCACACACCGGATTGGCAATGAGCAATCAGGACTAGTGGACTGAGCGGTTAATTCATTTATCTAATGGTAACGATATACTGTGCGTCCAATGTCATGGATTGGTTATACGCATGGCCCGACCGA
>NZ_JAAQWK010000055.1:0-1169 GCF_012985445.1 Pseudomonas sp. WS 5532 | reverse complement strand
AAGCCCGCTTGTGTCTTGATCTGGGAATAAACTCTGAGGTGAGAGGGGTGGATGGCAAGCTGTGAGTCCGCGGTGCTAGAAGCACGAGTGGGAGCAAAGCTGCCATCCACCTTTCCACTCTGGCCGACAAGCCCGAACAGTTGGACGAGCACCACTCGAATCACAAGCGTGGGCATAGCCAGAGCACTCTCACTCCTGAGTGTAAGAGGGTTTTGCCATGATTTCCTGGGTCGGCATCGATATCTCTAAATTAAACCTTGTTGTCTGGGTTCAACCTCAGAAAGAAGGCTTCGAGATTCCAAACACATCTGAAGGCTTTGTTGAGCTGATCAAACGATTGAGCTGCTATGAGGTTGGCCGGGTATTGCTGGAGGCCACGGGAGGCTACGAGCGCCAGGTCATGGCGGCACTGCAACAGACGAATTTCCAAGTGCTCCGAATCAATCCTCGTCGGGCCAGAGCCTTCGCGGTGGCCATGGGCAAAAATGCCAAGACCGACCCGATTGATGCGGCAGTTCTGGCTGATTTTGCCGAAGTGCTGCATGGGTCTCACGAAAAGGTCATTTCTCCTGAGCGCGAAGCTCTGCGCGAACTGATCCAATTACGTGAGCACTTCGTTCAGCAGCGCGACGACAATAAGCGTCGACTTCAGCAGGCTCAGTTGCCAACCGTTGTCAGCGCTACCAAAGATCATATTCGCTACCTGCAAGCGCAGATCAAAGCCCTGGAAAAACACCTCGTTCAGGGCATGTTTGATTTGGATGCAGAAAAGGCCAGGCGACTCATGTCTGTGAAGGGGATTGGCAAAGTCGCGGCCGCCAGTTTGCTGGTTTACTTGCCGGAGTTGGGCGAGTTGGATCGCAGAGAAGTGGCGGCGTTAGCGGGCATAGCCCCTTACAACGACGACAGCGGAAACCACAATGGAAAACGGCAGATATACGGAGGAAGAACCCGTGTCAGGCATGCGTTATACATGTCGAGTTGGGTTGTTATCCGCTTCCAAGCAGACTTTAAAACGCGCTACGAGGCTCTAAGGGAGCGAGGCAAGAGCGCGAAAGTCGCGCTCATCGCCTGCATGCGGATACTGCTGATCAGACTAAATGCCATGCTGCGAGACGGTACAGAATGGCGCTGACGGACGGTGGGTTAAGACAGTTGCTCCCACATTT
>NZ_JAAQWK010000054.1:0-1190 GCF_012985445.1 Pseudomonas sp. WS 5532 | reverse complement strand
GGATGGTCTGAAGTAGCCATGTATTTCCCCGGCATACCACCTAGCGCAACTTTTAAACTCGCCAAATGATCAAAAAACAATCAATTCGACGAGTATTTCTTACGTTTTCGCCACCCGGACCCCACTCCGGTGGCCATTTCCCGCATTACAGGCGCACCTCTCCTGCATTCGTCAGTAAATGTCGGCGCGCCATCCACAGGTTCGACAGAGCGAACAGTGTCACCAGTTGCGCCGTGTTTTTGGCCAAGCCGCGAAAGCGCACCTTGGTGTAACCGAACTGGCGCTTGATTACCCGGAACGGATGCTCGACCTTGGCGCGCACCTGAGCCTTGGCCTTTTCAATCTTGCGCTTGGCTTTGTACAGCACGCTGCGCTTATCGAGTTTTTTGTAGGTGCTGCGGCGTGCCGCCACCTGCCAGATAACTTCACGTCCTTCATGCTCGGGCCGCTTTTCGACACCGGTGTAGCCTGCATCGGCGCAGACCACGTTTTCGTCGCCATGCAGCAATTTGTCCACCTGGGTGACATCCGCCACATTGGCCGCCGTGCCCACTACGCTGTGCACCAGACCCGATTCGTCATCGGCGCCGATGTGGGCCTTCATGCCAAAATAATACTGGTTTCCCTTCTTGGTCTGGTGCATTTCCGGGTCGCGCTTGCCGTCCTTGTTCTTGGTCGAACTGGGCGCATTGATCAGCGTTGCATCGACGATGGTGCCCTGGCGCAGCGACAGGCCGCGGTCGCCCAGATAGCCATTGATGACAGCGAGGATGCCGGCCGCCAGCTCGTGTTTCTCCAGCAAGCGGCGGAAGTTGAGAATGGTGGTTTCGTCGGGGATGCGCTCCAGGTTCAGCCCGGCAAACTGGCGCAGGATCGTGGTTTCGTACAGCGCTTCCTCCATCGCTGGATCGCTGTAGCCGAACCAGTTCTGCAGCAGATGCACACGCAGCATCGCCATCAACGGGTAGGCCGGACGGCCACCTTCACCTTTCGGATAATGTGGCTCGATCAAAGCAATCAAGCCCTTCCACGGCACCACCCGATCCATCTCGATCAGGAACAACTCCTTGCGGGTTTGCTTGCGCTTGCCAGCGTACTCGGCGTCGGCGAAGGTCATCTGCTTCATCGGGAAACTCGGTGGGTGGGGTCGCGGTATTTTGCCAAATCAGAAAGTCTTTTTCAGAGTTTCC
>NZ_JAAQWK010000053.1:0-1225 GCF_012985445.1 Pseudomonas sp. WS 5532 | reverse complement strand
CTGCCTTCGTCGATCCCTCAACTCTGGCGTCGCGGGCCGTTCGTGCAGGACATGAGATATGCGAACCGTCAGCTCAAACAACGAACCGGTAAATTCTGAGCGACGATGGTAAAGGTGCAATAACAAGTAGCTGATCAAGGCACTGTAAATCTGCAGACGCACGGCGTTTTCAGAGAATGCGTAGAAGCGTTTGAGTTTCAGATGTTGCTTGACCCACTTGAAAAACAGCTCGATCTTCCAGCGATCTTTGTACAATCCCGCGATTTCTTCGGCTGATCTTACGAAGTCATTGGTCACCAGGATTAACGGCGTGGCGTGTCCCTCGCGTTCTACCACCACGCGTCTTGCCGGCGTTTCTCGGTAGTCATTAAGACGCTTGCCGCCTAGATGCTTTTTTCCGAACAGGATGACTTCGTCGGTCATGACGGGGCTTTGCTCGGCTGCGATCGAGTGCTTGTGCAGCACTTTGATATTGGCGTTTTTTTTCAGGCGGGTGACGAAAAAGGCTCCTTTGGTCTGCAACTGGTGCCACCAGTTGTAATCGCAATATCCCTTGTCAAAGACATACGTCATGCCGACCTGAATCGGCATTTCCAGCGCATCGCTCAGGTCGTTGACGTTGGCAGGAGTGATGTTGACGTACACCGGGGCCAACTGCGCCAAATCTAGTCCGACATGTACTTTCAGGCCCTGCGTGATGCGGGTTTTCGTGGAGGCTGTCCAGTCATCAAAGTGAGGTCCGCGCAAAGTGATTGACGTGGAATCAAGCAGGCTAATCATGGCACCGACTTCTTTGCGCTGTTGGCGGCTGATGCCGCTCAACAGCAATTGGCAAAGATCCTGGAATGGCCGGTAGTTTCGCTTGTTCAAAGCATCTGACAGGGTCGATCGGGCGACGGGCCCCGCTTTAAGATGGTAACTATGCGGACTTAGCGTTTCGGAAAAAGTGGCCAAGGACCGCAGGCTTAAGGCTTGGGTTATATGGCCGCTGACCAGTGTCACCAGCAATTGCCAGCTCGTGCAGCGTTTGACGTAGCGATCAGCCTGGTGCTTTTCGGTGGATTGCCGAAAGAACTGGCGCGGGATCGCACTGAGTAGGTGGGCTAAACGGGTACTGGTAAACATGGGTCAAAATCGAGTCTGAAAAATCCGATTATGACTGACAGTCGCGAACAACAAGGGGGAGCAAGCTCCCCCTTTGGTTTTTACCGGACACTAGTGACGC
>NZ_JAAQWK010000052.1:0-1260 GCF_012985445.1 Pseudomonas sp. WS 5532 | reverse complement strand
TGTACGGACCGGACACATGGTTGACACATGTGCGGGGACATGGTGGACACATTATTGACCATAATCAGGCTTACTAATGTCGATTGTTCGCAAAAAGTGATGGCAGAAATAGACGTCGAACAGACCATCGCTTTCTGCGTTCGGGCGGATTGCTATGTGCTGTCCTACCAAGCCTTTTGCGATGCTGAAGTAGCGTTTTTGGAAGCGAAAACGGCTGTGATAAACCTTGGCTAACACGTCGTCTGGTCCGTATTCAAACTCAGGTAGCTTTTGCGGATAAGCCCAAGGACTGCTGCGATAGCGGTCCATGGGCACCTTGTATTCCAGCGCCTGATGAGGACGTTGCAGGTTGTATATTTCACGCCATTGATCGAATGCTGATTGAGCATCCGCTAGCGTAGAAAAGTGACGCCCGTTAAGGACTTCTGCCTTGAGTGATCGATGAAAACGCTCGATTTTCCCATTTGTTTGCGGATGGTAGGGACGACTGAAACTTATCCGAATTCCCAAACGCACCAGCCAAATACTCAACTCTGTGATCTCGCCAGGATTACGCGGTGAGCCCCATGGCGCGCCATTGTCGACGTTGATACGTGCCGGTAAACCGTAAGTTTCAAATACCTCGCTCATCTTCTGTTTTACGGTGGTGCCTCGCTCGTTATCACACGCTTGGATGGCCAGGTTGAACCGCGAATGATCGTCCAGGATGGTCAGGGGGTGGCATCGGCCTTGCTGCATTGCAAAGTGGCCTTTGAAATCCATCTGCCAAAGATCGTTGGGCTCAGGATGTTCAAATCTCAGCCGGGCCTCTGGTTCTTTCTCTGAAGGCTTAATCAAGCTGTGCCGGTGCAGGACATTAGTGACAGTACTGGGAGCAATTCGCTTGTCCAGCATGCTGCTAATTGTGCGTCCGCCCCATGCCGGATGATCTTGGCGAAGTGCAACGACCTCAGCCTCCAGCTCGGCCCGGGTCAGTTTGGGGCTGCTGGCGGGCCTGCGTGACTTCTCTTGCAAACCTGCAGAGCCGCCGGCCTCGTAACGCTTTAGCCACTTGTAGGCGGTTTGCGGACTTATACCAAATCGTCGACACAGCTCTCGCTTATTACTGCCGGGTTTCTTTGCTAAGGAAACAAACTCTTGTTTTAGGCTCATGGCGTCTCTCGTGTTCCAGGGCATGATGGCCTCCCGGCGAAGCTGGCTTCGCCGAGAAGTGTCCACCATGTCCCCGCACACCCGTCAACCATGTGTCCGGTCCGTACA
>NZ_JAAQWK010000051.1:0-1470 GCF_012985445.1 Pseudomonas sp. WS 5532 | reverse complement strand
AGCCATGCCTTTCAAGGTCTATGTTTAAGAGTCCGTTTAACGTCATGTTTAGGCCTGTTTATCCGCCTTGGCAGCCTTAAGCACCCGAGCTGTTGAGACATGCGCCCGTGCCGCCTTACCTTCCAGCCACTCCTTGGGTTTAGCGACTTTGGCGCCGCGAGGGCTCTTTGCGACGGACTTGGGTTTGATCAACCTCGCCAGGGCCAGTAATCGCTCTGCCAGCCCTTGCGAGGTCTTTTCAAGGGGGAAATTTTCCGCAGGCAATGCGATCTGCAAACCCTGATAATCACTGCGAACATGCACCGCCAAGTGGAAAATCGAAGCTTCCCAACCCTCTGGCTGTGTTTCCCGGTGCGCCTGCTCAACACTACGTTTGAGAACCGATAAAACGTTGTAAGCCAGCACCGCCGAGGCAAAGCCCAGCAGCGCGGCTTTCGGGCTGCCAAAGCTTGTGATTTCACTCTCCAGTACCGATTCAAGGCGTTGGAACATGCCTTCAATACTCCAGCGACGACGGTACAAATCAGCTATCTGTTGAGCACTGATGGTGTCGGGCAAATTGCTCCAGAACCACATCACCACATCACCTGAGTCATTCGCTGTTTGCAGGCTCAATTCAACGCGTCTCCAGCGGCGGCCACTGGTCACTTCGATGATTTGTTCGCGAACGGTGCCGCTATCGACTGCTCCTGAATCTTGCCACTCACTTTCTTGGACGAGTCGTGGATGTTTGCTGGGTTGGCGAACGATGAACGAAGCCCCCGTGTCCTCGCAGGCTTGCAAGACGGGCAGCGTGCAATAGAGCCGGTCAGCCATCCACAACTGGCCCGCGCATGCGCGGGCCAGTAGCGGTAAAACACTGACTCGCTCACTGGCGTAGGCATCTTCCCACGGCTGAAGATCAACGACTAAATCCAGATCCGGATCGTAGGCAACTACTGAAAATCCTGGGCGTGCTGCGCCGCGCTCATTGCGCAGAGCACCTAGACGTTTTTCAGTGGCCGGCAGATGGTTGCCATCAACAATACGCAACTGCCAACCGGGAAGGATCGATGAATGGCCAAGCGTTTCTACGGTCGGTATCAAACGCTCGGCACTGCCCGAAATGAGGGCGCGCAGAAGCTCGGGTTCGGTTCGCTTGATCTTGTCATAGAGGGCTGCAAGGCTGACCGAAAGGCCCTCCATCTTGCGCGCCGCCGCGTGTAATGACGGCCTCAAGCCCAATGAAACAAGGGACATCAGCTCAACAACGGTTGAAAACAAAAGCTCACGGGAGTACTGACGCTGGCGATGATCATCGAACACCTTGTCTACCCACTTGGCATCTACGGCCTGCTCCAAGACCAGCTTGGTCATGACACTGGCTGGTGCTTGTTTTTCAAACCGTTCTAAAACCTTTTCCCACATAGCTTCGTCGTCCTGACTGAATTGATTAGGGGATTTTAAACCAAGACCTTGAAAGGCATGGCT